>NZ_FYDU01000026.1:0-46372 GCF_900187575.1 Pseudomonas sp. Irchel 3A5
CGGTCCTTATGGCCCTCAAAACACGCATGAAGGCGAACGGGAAGGCCCCGAAGGAAATCATATGTGCGGCCATGCGCAAGCTGTTGCATCTGGTGTACGGAGTGCTCAAGTCGGGGAAACCCTATGACCCTGACATCGCGCTTGCTCGATGAGGGTCAAGACGGTATCTACAGGGACGAGGGGCCGGCGTTTTAACTACCGCTCCACAGTCCTGTTCCAGCGCGCATTCCATTCTGGGCGGGTCTGGTTGACCTGATCCCAATCAATGGTCACTGCAGTTTCCAGGTACTTGTTCATTGCGTCGACCTGAGCTTTGGTCTTGTCGGTGGTCGGGGTTTTCGGGTTGGACGGGATCTGGTCACCGAACTCCAGCGCTGGCGCCTGAGCTTCTGGCGTCAGCAGATAAGCCGCCAGCTTCTGTGCCAGTTCCGGCTGGTCGTTTTTAGCGATGGCGCACTCGGCCACGTTAAGCACCACGCCACCTTCTTTCGGCGGCGCGTATTCGACGGGCACGCCCTTGATCTTCAACGCCGTGACTTGAGTGGGCGTGAGCGGGAACAGCGCGGCTTCACCGGTCTGCACCATCTCGGAAATCTTCGCCGAGCTGGCGATGTATTCCAGTACGTTCGGGCCCACAGTTTTCGGCCAGGCCTTGAAACCTGGCTCTACGTCGGTCTCGCTGCCGCCCTGAATGCGGTTGAACATCAGGAAACCGTGCAGGCCGAAGGTGGACGAGGCCATGGACTGGAAGACCACTTTCTCCTTGAACTTCTTGTCCGCCAGATCCATCCACGAGGTCGGCGCGGCCCAGCCATTTTCCTTGAACATTTTCGTGTTGTACGCCAGCCCGGTTACGCCAAGGCTCACGGCGGCGGCTTCATCCTTGATCTTCGCCTTGGCTGGCAAGTCCGCAAGGGAAGCGCTCGGCTGCAACTTGTCGCACAGACCCATGGAAATCGCCCGGTACATGATGCCGTCATCGAGGAACATCACGTGCATCTGCGGGTTGTCTTTACTGGCCTGAACCTTGGCGAGGATGTCCGAAGAGGTGCCCGGCACGATCACCACTTTTACGTCGTTGGCTTTCTCGAAAGCAGGCAACACCTGATCGGCATAGAGCCGCTCCATGGTGCCGCCGTTCATGCCCAGATAAAGGGTCGTTGCGGCGTGGGCCGGGGAGGCGACCAGCAATGCCGCCAATGGCAGGCTCGACAAGCCGGTAAATGCGATGCGTTTTAAGTTCTTCATTGCAGCGACCTTCCTCTGTGCAAAGTGATGAAATCAATGGCTAACGGTATTACAGGGTTGGGCAGTGTGTTGAAAACGGCGGACGGAAAAAGCGTCCAGGGAAATCGTTGACTGGCCGGTGCAAACGTACTCGGCGAGGGCTTCACCCGCGGCGGGGCCGATCTGGAATCCAGAACCCGCAAAACCGAAGCCATGCAGCAGGCCCGGTTGCAGCATGCTCGGGCCGAGGACCGGCTCGCGATCCGGCAAGTAACCTTCGGTGCCGCTCCAGGTGCGAATCGCCTGGGCTCCGGCCAGCGGCGGGTACAGCTCGACTGCGTTGCGCAGGATCTCCAATACAGCGGCTTGCCCCGGCCTGGCGCGGGCGGGGTCCAGCGCGAAGCCCTGACCGCCGCCCAGTACACAATTGCCTCGGGCGACCTGCCGGGCATAGATGCCACCGCCCTCGACGCCGGTGCTGACATCCATGAACATCGGCAGCGGCTCAGTGACCAGCATGGCGGGATGGCCCGATACCATGGGCACCGGTTCGCCAAATTGTGCAGCCAGATCGCCGGCCCAGGCACCCGCGCAATTGAGCAACCACGGGGCGCGCAGGTTAAGGCCGCTGGCCGTGCGGACCACAAATGCCTGGCCGTCATGGCTGACGTCAATCACCTCGGCCTGTTCGAAAACTTGCGCGCCAGCCCGCCTGGCTGCCTGGGCGAATGCCGGGGACACCAGTCTTGGGTTGGCGTGGCCGTCGTCGGCACACAACGAAGCGCCCACCGCGACATCCCCCGCCCAAGGAAAGCGCGCCCGTAACTGCTCGCGATCCAGCAGTTGCAGCTCCAGCCCGAAGCCGCGACTGACTTCGGCATAAGCGCGCAAGGCGTTCATGTCGGTCTCACTGCGGGCCAGCTTCAGGTGCCCCGAGCGCTGATATTCACCATCAGTGCCAATCAGCTCGCGCAAACCGCTCCAGATGGTGTGGGCGCGTTGCGACAACGGCAACTGGCTCAGCGGCCGCCCCTGACGGCGTACGCCTCCGTAGTTGACACCACTGGAATGCGAGCCGCAGAAGTCACGTTCCAGCAAGGTCACGCGTCTGCCCTTCAAGGCTAAAAACAGGGCGGCTGATGCGCCGACGATGCCGCCGCCAATGATCAGTGCATCGCTTTCAATCGCGGCGCTCATGACTGGGCCTCCACACCAAACGGCAACGGCTTGATCGGTGCCTGGCCGCGTAGCCGACCAATGCCTTGCAGCTCCCGACCGCTGCAGTGCGCGACGATCTCCGTTGCTGCCAGTCCGCACATCCGGCCCTGGCAGCGCCCCATGCCAACCCTGCACATGGCCTTGACCCGATTGATTTCCCAGTGACCTTCGTCGACCACTGTACGAATATCGCCTGCGCTGACTTCCTCACAGCGGCAGATAATGGTTTCGTCCGGAACCTTCGCGGCCCAGTCAACGGGAAAGGGGAAAGCGGTTTCCAGCCCGTGACGAAAGCGCTGAATGCTTGCCAGTTTGTTCTTTAATTGAACGCTGCGATTGTTATCAATGCTCTGTCCGATGTCTGCAAGCAAGGCCAGCGCCGCCAGTTCCCCGGCCATTTCCGCTGCGTCCGCGCCCATGATTCCTGCGCCGTCACCGGCGAGATAAACACCCGCAATGCTGCTGCGTCCGGCGTCATCACGCGCGGGCAGCCAGGCGCGATTAAGCGCGCTCCACTGAAAATCGCAGCCGAGCAGGTCAGCCAGTTGCGTCTCGCTGCGCAGTGCATGAGCGAAAGCCACGGCGTCGCAACTCAGCGTTTGTACGCTGTTGCTGCCTTGCCACTGGACGGTATTGGCCCGCTTGTGACCGTCGATACGTTGCAATGTCGCGCCTTGGTGGACGGCGACACCGTGAGCGGTCAGCCAGGCGCGGTAATACAAACCTTTGGCCAGCGTCAGCGGTTGGCCAAGCAGTGCGGGCAGGGCGCGGCACTGGGCGGAAAAGGGCGCGCTGTCCAGGACTGCAACCACATTCGCACCGGCCTTGGCGTATTGATACGCGACCAGGTAAAGCAGCGGACCGCTGCCGGCAAACACGATCCTTTCGCCGATGGCGCAGCCCTGGTATTTCAGGGCGATCTGCGCCGCACCCAGGCTGTAGACACCCGGCAAGGTCCAGCCAGGCACCGGCAGGATGCGATCGGTGGCACCGGTCGCGATGATCAGATGACTGTAATCGATGCTCCCGGCACGGTTCTCCTGCAGAGTATCGAGTCGCTGATCTTCGGCGTTCCATACCAGCGTTTGCGGACGATAATCGATGTGTGACGAAAGCTCGTCGAGGGTTTGGTGCACGGCGACGGCCTTGCCCGCTTCAAAGCCGTAGAGCGCTTTTGGATCGCGGCGGAAGTTCTCGGGTTGACGGCGATAGATCTGTCCGCCACCCCGCAGGCCCTCGTCCAGCAGGCAGGCTTTCACACCGTGGGCATGCAAGGTTTGCGCAGCACGAATGCCCGCAGGACCCGCACCAACGATCACCACCGACTGCGCGGTATTCGTATTCATAGTTGCCGTCCCGGATCACGGCTGACGACTTGCCCACCTTCAAGCAATGTCGAGCAGGCGCGCACCCGGCGGCCATCGCCCAGACGCACCCAGCAATCCTGACAAGCGCCCATCATGCAAAACCCGGCCCGGGGTTCGGCGCTGAAGTCGCTGCCGCGCAGATGTTCGCTGCTGGTCAATACCGCGGTGAGCAAAGTATCGCCTTGCAGCCCGCTGGCGGGCTGACCGTCGAGGGTGAAGGCCAGCGCCGGGCGGTCTTTTTCGACCAGACGTTTGAGCAATGCCATGCGTTTCGCGCTCCAGGCCTCGGGTTAATGTTTGCCGACCAGCACTCGATCCAGGCCATAGACCCGGTCGAGGATGATCATGGTGGCGGCGGTCAACGCGATAACCAGCGCGGAAACGGCGGCCATCATCGGATCGATGGACTCTGTGGCGTAGACGTACATCCGCACCGGCAGGGTCTGGGTCGAAGGCGAAGTGACGAAGATCGACAGTGTCACCTCGTCAAAGCTGTTGATGAACGCCAGCAGCCAGCCACCGGCCACGCCGGGCAGAATCATCGGCAAGGTGATTTTGCGGAACAGCGTGAAGCGGCTGGCTCCCAGTGATTCGGCTGCCTGTTCGGCGCTTCGGTCGATACCGATGGCCGCGGCAATCACCAGCCGCAGTACATACGGGGTGATGATCACTACGTGGGCCAGGGTCAGCCAGAAGAAGCTGCCGTTGACGCCCATCAGCGCAAATAACCGCAGCATCGCCACGCCCAGCACCAGATGGGGAATGATGATCGGCGAGAGGAACAACCCGTTGAGGAAGTTGCGCCCCGGAAACTGATGGCGGGTAATCGCCAGCGCTGCGGGTACGGCAATGATCGTCGCCAGCGTGGCGGCGACAAACGCCAGAATCAGGCTGTTATAGAACGAGTCGATGAAGTCGGCACGCTCGAAGATCGCCCGGAACCAGCGCAGGGAAAAACCAGAAGTCGGTAAGCTGAGGGTGTTTTCTGGCGTGAAAGCCACCAGACAGACCACCACCAGTGGCGCGAGCATGAACACGACGACGAGGGCGTGGAACGACAGGGCCAAAGGACCGTTTCTAGACATGGTTCATTCCCCCAGGGTTTTCTTGTAGCGACCTTCGACCATGCGGTTCCAGGACAGCATGACCAGCAGGTTGACCAGCAACAGCGCCACCGCAATGGTCGCGCCCATGGGCCAGTTCAGCTCCGAGAGGTATTGGTCGTAGACCACCGTGGCGACCATCTTCAGGCGGCGTCCGCCGAGCAGGCCGGGGATTGCGAAAGAGCTGGCCGACAAGCCAAAGACAATCAGCGTGCCGGACAACACGCCGGGCATGACTTGAGGCAACACCACCAGGCGCATCACCTTGGCCTGACTGGCGCCGAGGGACAGGGCTGCCTGTTCAGCCGCCGGGTCGAGCTTCTGCAGTGAGGTCCAGATCGGAATGATCATGAACGGCAGCATCACGTGCACCAGTGCAATGATCACGGCGAACGGGGTGTAGAGCATTTTGACTGGCTGGCCGCCCAGCGCTTGTATGCCCTGATTTATCAAGCCGTCGGCACCCAGCAGCAGGCTCCAGCCGAAAGCGCGCACCACCACGGAAATCAGCAGCGGCGTGAGGATCAGAATCAGAAAGATCGAACGCCAGGGCGTGCCCATGCGGCTCAGAATGTAAGCCTCAGGCACACCGATAACCACGCACAGCAAGGTCACCAGCGCACTGATCCAGAAGGTGCGCAGGAAGATTTCGTAGAAGTACGAATCGGTCAGCACCTCGCCGTAGTTGGCCAAGGTGTAGGAATCGCTTTTGACCCCGACTTCATAGTCGAAGACGTTGAACGACAGGATCAGTGTGAGTGCCAGCGGGACCAGCAGCAGGCAGGTAAACATCACCAGCGCCGGTGCCGACAGTAAATAGCCGCGGCCGCCACGGCGCATATCACTCAGCAGGCTCATGGGTGCACCTCGTCGGCGTCCAGTACCCGCAGCAAACCGGCTGGCCAATCCATGCCCACCGCGGTGCCTTCTTCCATTGGCGCATCGCCGTCGTTGCGGCGTACCACGGTCAACTCGCCGATCGCGGTTTCGATGCGATACAGCCATTGACTGCCGAGGAAGTAGCGGGTGATGACCTTGCCTTGCAAACGCCCTGTGCCAGCTGCTACCAGATCGATCTTTTCCGGGCGCAGACTCAGGGTCAACGCACCGTCGCCCGGTGTCTGCCGCACTTGAGCGCAACCCTGGCTGTCCAGATCACCGGGCAGCATGTTGGCCTTGCCAACGAAGCTGGAGATGAACCGGGTGCGAGGGTGTTCATACAGCTTGTAGGGTTCGTCGATCTGGGTGATACGCCCGGCCTGCATGACCACCACGCGGTCACTGATGGACAGCGCTTCAGCCTGATCGTGAGTCACCATCAACGTGGTAATGCCGACTTCGCGCTGAATGCGGCGAATCTCGAATTGCATCTCTTCACGCAGGTTGGCATCGAGGTTCGACAGCGGCTCATCGAGCAATAAGACCGGCGGCTCAATCACCAGCGCTCGCGCCAGTGCAACCCGTTGCCGTTGACCGCCCGACAGCTCACGCGGGTAACGCTGGGCGTGCTGGCTCAGGCGTACCAGTTCCAGCACTGTTGCCACTCGGCGCTGAATGTCCGCCGCCGGCACTTTGCGCATGCGCAGGCCAAAGGCGACGTTGTCAGCAACGCTCATGTGGGGGAAGAGGGCGTAACTCTGAAACACCACCCCCAGGCCGCGACTGCTGGGTTTGGCGTGAGTGATGTCACGGCCATCAAGGATGATGCGCCCGTCGCTGACATCAACGAAGCCGGCGATCATTTGCAGGGTAGTGGTCTTGCCGCAGCCCGACGGGCCCAGCAGAGAAACGAATTCGCCTTTCTCCACCGCCAGATTCGTGGCGACCACGGCGTCGATGCTGCCGTAGCGTTTGGAGAGACCTTCAAGCTGCAAAAAAGCCATAGCTGCGTTCCACCTTTTCATCACGCACAGCGTTGCGGTGCGTTTTTGTTATGGGCAGATGCGAAATGAAAGCTTTGCAGTTGCTGTGGACGTTGGTGCTCGATCTGGGTCGGCTACCAGGTTTTGTTCAAATCGCCCTGTGGACTGAGATTAAGACGAAGACTAGGATGGGCGAAAGGGTGAATTTCACTGGATGGTATATTTCTTTCAGTTCTTTCGTTCAATGAATTAGTTATCGATAAGTGATCATATGAATTCCACTGAGCGGAATGAAAATCCAAAGGACACCGGTGTGGGTGCGGTCTCGCGCTTATTCGCAGTGCTCCGTTGCCTGGGCGACTGCTCTGAAGAGGGCGAGCGCGTGACCCAGCTCGCCCAGCAGGTCGGCCTATCGCAGCCCACCACACACCGCCTGCTGCGCAGCCTCATGGATGAAGGCATGGTCGAGCAGGATCAACGCAGTAAACGCTATCGCCTGAGCATTGAGTTCTTCGCCCTGGCTGCAAAGGCGGGCAAGACCAGCAATCTGCGTGACGTAGTCCGCCCGAGCATGCTGCGCCTCTCGGCCTCCCTTGGAGATTCACTGTTCCTGCTGGCGCGCAGCGGCTTCGATGCCGTCTGTCTGGATCGCAGCGAAGGTCCTTACCCGATTCGCACCTTCACCGGTGACATCGGCGGGCGCGTTGCATTGGGTGTGGGGCAGGGCAGTCTGGCGATCCTCGCTTACCTGCCGGAAGACGAACGCGACACCGTTATCCGCTACAACTTGCCACGCCTCAAAGACTTTCACCTCTACGATGAAGTGTTCCTGCGCTCAGAGGTGGAAAACGTCCGCCGCCTCGGCTACGCCGCCCGCAACACCGGCGCACTGCCGGGCATGGCCGGTCTGGCGGTGCCTATCTTTGACCGCGAAGGCCGCTCGGTCGCCGCCCTCAGCGTCGCCACCATCAGCGACCGCCTCGGGCCGGACCGGTTGTTGACCGTGGTGGAGCTGCTCAAGAGAGAGGCTGCAGTGATCAGCGCAAGGATCAACCCGTTTGACCCGACCCTACGACGGCCGAGTCAGGTGTTTGGTCAGATGGATTGATCGCAATCCATTTTCTGTAGGCGCTGCTTAAGGCTGCGATGCGATTGCCCTGACGCACCGCCATCGCAGCCTCTGTTTGCTGCGAACTGACGGGTAACTGTCTGAATGTACGCCTAACCCTGTGGGACCGGATTTATCCGGGAAGGGGCCTGTGCATTCACGAAATTTTATCGTCAGCAATACCGTCTTCCCGGATGAATCGGTTTCAAACGTCCCGTTTTTTAACGTGTCGCGGCGGCGCGCCATTGAACGCCGCATAATTCACGTTTGAAACACCACGCATCAATATCCACCTCCCTCAAACGATCAGCGGCTCTCAAGAACCCGCCCCTAAAGCCGATGCGCAAACAGGCACGTTACGAGCCTCTCGCCCGTAACCTTTGTACAGGGAAGTCGACATTTTCCGATCTGCGCGCTGCCGCAGATTACCCTCCCGAGGTGTTCGTTTTATGGCTAAATCCCTCCGACTCCAGATCCTGGGCATGCTGGGTGGCAGTCTGGTGCTGGTGCTGCTGATTGCGCTGGCCTGTTTCCAGTTTCTTTCCAACAACGTGCAGTCCTATCGCGGCTTGCTCGAAGGTCCGGTGCATGCCTCGCAATTGGTCGATGAAGCCAATCTTGAGTTCAAGATTCAGGTGCAGGAGTGGAAGAATGTGCTGCTGCGCGGCAAGTTACCGGCCGATCGTGACAAGTTCTGGGCACAGTTCGAGGCGCAGGAACGTAAAGTCCAGGAATCCCTCGGCAAGCTGTCGTTAGTGCAGGGCGTGCCGGCCTCGACGCTTAATCAAGTGCAGAAACTGATGGAAGAGCACAAGGCTTTAGGTACGGCTTATCGCAAAGGGCGTGATGCATTCATTGCTGCAGGTGGTGATCCGGTCGCAGGTGATGTTGCGGTGAAGGGCGTCGACCGTGCCGCCAGTGAGCAGATGAGTCAGTTGGTAGACAGCTTGCGCAAGAACAGCGCCGAGCAATCGGTGATGATCAGCAACGCAGCCGACCGGACCATTCTGTTTGGCGCCTTGATCATGCTCGCGTCTGCGGTATTGGTCGGTCTGCTGACATGGTGGCTGGTCAATCGTAACCTGATCGCGCCGATCCGCATGTTGATCGACTACGTTGCCCAGTTAAGCCAAGGCAAGTTCGGCGAGCGGGTCAATATCACCCGTCAGGACGAACTCGGCCATCTGGCGGTGGCAGCCAATATCCTCCGGGACTTCCTGGCGGATACATTCAACCGGCTCAAGCGCAGCACGTCGGACCTGGACACGGCGGGCAACGAGTTGAAGTCCATCGCTACACTGATGGCCCAGGGCACCCACGAGCAGTTCGAACGTACCGACCAGGTCGCGACGGCCATGACGGAGATGTCGGCAACCGCGCAGGAAGTCGCCCGGCATGCTGCTCAGGCAGCCAAAGCTGCGGATGACGCCGATCACCATGCCCGGGAAGGCGACAAGGTCATGCAGTCGACCATGAGCACTATCAGCTTGATGCGCAGTGAAATCGGCAATACCGCCAATGTGATTCAGCGTCTGGAAACTGACAGCGTGCGCATCGGCAAGGTACTTGAAGTGATTCGTGGTATCGCTGATCAGACCAATCTGCTGGCGCTGAACGCGGCCATCGAGGCTGCGCGAGCCGGTGAAGCCGGGCGCGGTTTCGCGGTGGTGGCTGACGAAGTGCGGACGTTGGCGCAACGCACGGCAGTGTCCACTGCCGAAATCAACCAGATCATCAGCTCAGTACAGACCGGTGCCAGCGATGCGGTCATAGCGATTCAAGGTGGTCAGAGTCGTAGCGAAGAGAGTGTGGAGCAGGTCAGTAATGCCAGCGCCACGCTTAACCGTATTACCACTGCCGTGGAAGCCATTCGTGATATGAACCGGCAAATTGCTACGGCGGCTGAAGAACAGACGTCAGTGGCGGAGGATATTTCCCGTAATCTCACGGAAATTACCGCGATTGCCAGCACCAATCAGGACAACGTCAAGCGCACCCAGGCGGCCAGCCATGATCTACATGGGCTGTCTGTAGGATTGAATGATGTCATTTCACGCTTGAGCGCCTAGTCATCGCAACGACTTGTAATACCTCAGCCGCACCGGCACCATTCACCGCAATCGGCCGCCAGGCTTTGGCATCACGATAAACGATGGTAGGGCATGAGCAGCGATTTTAAGGATAAAAGGCCAGATAACAGCGGGCCGCTTGAGTTTCCGGCGAAAGATGCGGCTGAACGGCTGCAGCTCGCACTGGATGCCGATGCGATCATCGGCACCTGGGTCTGGCATGTGCAGGACAACCACGTCATTGGTGATGATCGTTATGCCGCCACGTTTGGCCTGACTGCTCAGGAGGCCGTGGAAGGCCTGCCGCTGGAGAAGGTCACGGCCTCCATCCACCCTGATGACAGGGCGCGTGTCGAAAGCGAAATCGGTCTGACCTTGCTGCGTGGCGGTGTTTTCAAATGCGAATACCGTGTGCTGCATCGCGATGGCTCTTATCGCTGGCTGGAAGCCAAGGGGCGCGTCGAGTTCGACGAGGGGCGCCAACCGACGCGTTTTCTGGGCGTTCTTCTGGATATCGAGCTGCGCCGCGAGGCTGAAGTCGAGCGCGATCGCATCACGACGCTGTTACGCACTTTTACCGCAGCAGTTCCAGGCGTGGTCTACGCCAAGGACCGCCAGGGGCGCATGCTGGTTGCCAACCGTGGCACCACCGAGCTGATCGGCAAACCCCCCGAGTTTTATATCGGCAAGACCGACTTTGAGTATCTGGAGGATAAGGACCAGGCGCGCGTGATCATGGCCACTGATGAGCGGATCATGAGCGCTGGGGTGTCTGAACAGGTGGAGGAACAGGTCAGCCTGGCTGACGGCTCCGCAGCGACCTGGTTGTCGATCAAGTCACCGTTGTTCAGCGAAACGGGTGAAGTGATCGGGCTGATTGGTTCGTCCATTGATGTGACGGCCAGGAAACGGGCCGAAGCGGCGGTGCAGGAGCTCAACCAGACGCTGGAACAGCGCATTCGTGAAGCCATCAGCGAGCGTGAAGTGGTGGAGGAAGCGTTGCGTCAGTCGCAGAAGATGGAAGCGGTCGGGCAGCTCACCGGCGGCATTGCCCATGACTTCAATAATTTGCTGGCGGGGATTTCCGGCAGTCTGGAATTGATGCAGATGCGTTTGGGGCAGGGCCGGGTGGCGGATGTTGATCGTTATCTGGTGGTCGCTCAAGGCGCGGTGCAGCGAGCGGCAGCGCTGACCCATCGGTTGCTGGCGTTCTCGCGTCGTCAGACACTTGCGCCCATTCCCACCAACGTCAATGCCTTGATCATGGGGATGGAAGAGCTGATTCGGCGTACTGTCGGGCCCTCGGTGGATATTCAGGTTCGTGCTGGCACAGATTTGTGGACTGCATTGATTGATCCGGCACAGCTGGAAAACTCGTTGCTCAACCTGTGCATCAATGCCCGGGATGCCATGCCCCACGGCGGCAGCATCCTGATCGAGACACGCAATGAGTGTCTTGATGAAAGTCATGATCTCGACCCTGAAGTGCTGCCGGGCGATTACCTGAGTATCCGTGTCACTGACAGCGGCTGCGGCATGAGTGCCGAAGTGTCGGCCAAAGCCTTCGAGCCATTCTTCACCACCAAACCGGTCGGCGAGGGCACGGGCCTTGGTCTGTCGATGATCTATGGCTTCGCCCGGCAGTCGGGTGGCCAGATCAGGATTCGTTCAGAGGTGGATCGGGGCACAATGGTTTGCCTGCAGTTGCCTCGTCATGAACGAGAACTGGAGACTCCGGAGCTTGCATTGCCGGTCACCAGCAAAGCCTTGGCGGGGCAGGGTGAGACGGTTCTGGTCGTGGATGACGAGTCATCGGTTCGGATGCTCGTGACCGAGGTACTGAGCAGTCTTGGCTACGTGGCCATTGAAGCCGCCGACAGCCAGGCCGGGCTAAGGATTCTGCAATCGGACGTGCGAATCGATCTGTTGGTGACGGATGTAGGCTTGCCGGGCGGTATCAATGGACGGCAGATGGCCGATGCGGGTCGGCAATGTCGACCGGGTATGCCGGTGTTGTTCATCACCGGTTATGCAGAAACCACCGTACTCGACAAATGCCACCTTGAGCCGCAAACCGAAGTGCTGACCAAACCTTTCGCGCTGGAAGCGCTGGCTTCCCGGATCAAGGACTTGATCAAGGCCGTTTGACGATCCGTTGATGGGGTGGTGGTTGAGTGTTTGAGATTTCCAGCTACTTCGGGTTGTTTCTCGCTGCGTTCGGTGCGGCGACACTATTGCCCATGCAGTCTGAAGCGGTGCTGGTGGGCATGCTGCTTTCCGGGCACTACACCGTCGCGACGCTGCTGCTGGTCGCGACCTTGGGCAACGTGCTCGGCTCATTGGTGAACTGGCTGCTGGGTCGTTCCGTAGAGCGGTTTCGCCATAAACGCTGGTTCCCTGTCAGCGAAGCCAAACTTGAAAAAGCCCAGCGTTTCTATCTACGTTATGGACGCTGGTCACTGCTCCTTAGTTGGGTACCCATTATTGGCGATCCGCTGACGATGGTGGCTGGCGTGATGCGCGAACCGCTGTGGAGTTTTCTGCTGATCGTCACGTTTGCCAAAGGCATGCGGTATTTGCTGCTCACGGCAGCGACGCTGGGCTGGGCATGAATTAATGACGCGCTATCCTGGGTGATATCAATGCGCGATTCCGCCCTTGAATTCATGTCCTTCACCCACGTCGGTGTGAGGTCCGTAGTAACGGCTTTAGCCGCGAGGGGCTCATCACCAAACCCCATCACTGCGCACCAAACACGCCTGTCCAGTAAATGCCCGCATCGCTCTTGGGATCTACCGCGTAGGCCGCGCCCAGTTCATTGAACGCCGGATTCATCAGGTTGGCGCAGTGACCGGGGCTTGCCAGCCAGCCCTCGACGACCTTGGCGACGCTGCCTTGTCCGGCGGCAATGTTCTCGCCGATCTGCCGACCTGAGTAACCGGCCAGTTCTGCCCGATCACCCGGCATGCGGCCGTCGCGGTCCATGTGGTCGAAGAAATTGTTGTTGGCCATGCCCCGGCTGTGGTTTTCGGCCGCCGAGGCCAGTGCCGGGTTCCAGGTCAGCGGTGTGGTCGCAGCCACGGCCTGAGTGCCGCATTGGCGAGACTGTGCTCGCGCGGCGTTGATCAGCACCAACAGCTTTTGACCTTCGGCCTGCCAGTCTCCGAGACGGGCCGTCAGCAGTGGGCGAGCCAGCACGATGCGCCAGTCGCGTCCTTCGCGGCTCACACCGATGTCGACGAACTGCGGATCAAGCACGACCCGGCAGAAGCTTTCCTGAATGGTGTTCATGGCCGACTGTGCATCCCGCGGGCCAGACAGGCTGATCGCCTGCACATTGACCATCGGATAAGTGGCACGTGCCATGGCCTGCTGCAGATCTACCGGGCTGGTAGCAGAAAGAACCAGCCGAGTGTCTACGTTGAGGGGCGGCAACTCTTGTGAAACCTGATCGCCGCAACGCTGTGACTGATTGCGGAAATTGTTGATGGAATCGACCAGTTGTGACTCTTCCGACGCCACGGCGGTGGCGGCCAATACCAATCCCAGTGACAAGGTGGCAAAACGCAAAAAAGATAAAGTAACGCGCATTAATGTCTCCTTGAACTGACCGCGCCCATGATGCGCGATTTTGCGCTGTGCTGCGAAATGCCATTTATCGAAGCAATATTGAGGCTCAAGAGCGCTGTCAGTTCAGTGCCGCAGGTCCAGGAGGGTCAGAAATTGGCTTTGAGAGCTTCCAGTCCGCCTTGATAGACCTCAAGAAACACGGCTTCAGCCTCTGCGTCGGAGACGCCGTCAGGGGTGAAGCTGCCAGACCAGGTGATCAGCGTCTCGTGATCGCCCGCTGCGGCGACCACGACGGTCGCGAGGTAGTTAGTCACCGGAAACGGGCCTGTCACGATTGAATAGCTGTAGGTGCGGTTGGCTTCGTCGAAGGTTTGCAGCTTTTCGACAATGACTGCGCCGTCGGCTGTGGTTAGCGTGCGGACACGTCCGCCTTCGGAGGCTTCGCTGCTGGCAATGAACGGCAGCCAGTCCGGCAGGGACATAAAACCGCCAACCAATTGCCATACTTTGTCGGCGGATACGGGGACACGAATGTTTGCAGAGGCCGTTGCCATGGGATTTGCTCCTGAGGGTATGAGGGGATAGTAAACGCAATTGCATTGCGACTGACACCGTAGCGGTGATCTCGCTGTGGATCTTCATGTAAGCCATCCGGTTCCATGTCCCTGGCTGGGTAGCGTGCATTGGAGCTGCGGCTTATCCTTGTGCCGAACTTCCAGAGCTATTGCCCATGCCGTTCTCCCTCATCATCAACGGTGCCCCGGCCGTGACCGAACCGGCCGATGCAGTTGAGACACTTGTCCCCTGGTGGAGCTTCACTAAGACCGTCCTGGCCGCAACAGCGCTGACGCTGGTTCGTGATGGTCTTGTGGGGCTGGACGATCATGTTGCTGAAGGCTCGTTTACCCTGCGGCAATTATTGCGTCATCAGGCCGGTCTCGCCGACTACAGCGAATTGACCGAGTACCACGCTGCAGTGGCCAGCGGTTCTTGTCCTTGGCCTGCGGATGAAATGCTGCAGCGTCTGGACGCTACCCGATTGCGCTACACGCCCGGCGAAGGCTGGCGTTATTCGAATGTCGGCTACCTGTTCGTAGCCCGGTTGATCGAGCGACTGACGGGGCTTTCACTTGAAGAGGCACTCGTTCGGCGCGTGTTGTCTCCGTTGGGAGTAATGCGGGCGCGTTTGGCAAATACGGGCGAAGACTTGCAGAGTGCCTGTGGAGGCGTCGCACCTGGCTACGACTCGGGCTGGGTGTATCACCGTTTATTGATCGGGCCATTGGCAGAAGCGGCGCTGCTTCTCGATCGCTTGCTGTCAGGCAACCTGCTGCCGAGCTGGCTACTGGAAGAAATGCAGACAGCCCTTGTTCTGGGCGGCCCGTTGCCAGGCCGACCATGGCTGACTCCGGGTTACGGTCTTGGCTTGATGCAAGGCGGCGTAGCGGGTGGTCTGACATTGAGCGGCCACAACGGCGTAGGGCCGGGCAGTGTTTTGGCGGTATATCGCTGCGCTCACAGCCAGACCACCGTGACCTGCGCTGTTTTTCACGAAGGCCTGGAGGAAGCCTTGGTCGAAACCGAGCTGGTGCAGCGCATCACGTCAGCCCTTGAATCCTGACACTAAATGACGTGGGACCGGCTTTAGCCGGGAAGAGGTCATTAGATTCAATACATCTCTATCGTCAGAAATGCTGCTTCCCGGCTAAAGCCGCTCCCACGAGTTTTTTAGAGCTTCGCCTCTACCGCCATGAAGATTTCCTGCTTTTTAATCGACCGCTATTGCTCTGAAAGTCAGCGATGGTCAGCCCTTGAATCCTGACACTAAATGACGTGGGACCGGCTTTAGCCGGGAAGAGGTCATTAGATTCAATACATCTCTATTGTCAGAAATGCTGCTCCCACGAGTTTAGAGCTTCGCCTCTACCGCCATGAAGATTTCCTGCTTTTTGAATCGACCGCTGTTGCTCTGAAAATCAGCGATGGCCAGCCCTTGAATCCTGACACTAAATGACGTGGGACCGGCTTTAGCCGGGAAGAGGCCATTAGATTCAATACATCTCTATTGTCAGAAATGCTGCTTCCCGGCTAAAGCCGCTCTCACGAGTCTTACAGCTTCGCCTCCACCGCCATGAAGATTTCCTGTTTTTTGAATCGACCGCTATTGCTCTGAAAATCAGCGATCGTCAGCCCTTTGCTGTCAGCGATCTGGCTGACGATTTCGCGATTGGTCAGGCCGTTCTTTTCGTCGGCCAGATAGCTTTCAATCGACACCCATCTGGCTTCGGCAATTTCATCGGTGTCGATGACATTGATGGTTTGAGTCAACGGTTTGAGGCGGCAGATGAAGTGGATATTGGATTTGCCGAATTCATAGGGATGCCGGGTCGTGAAACCTAGAATCGCATCGAAGCTGACCTCGACGCCGGTCTCTTCCAGAACCTCGCGGACGATAGAGTCCTGAATTCGCTCACCCGGATCCACATGCCCGCCAGGCAAATTGAAGCTGGTAGCGCCTTGATCCCTGACCACCAGGATCTCGTTGTGCTGATTGATCACGATTGCACCGGCACCCACGATATGCGTCGGAATAAACGGCACGTAAGTCGATTCCTGAGGCTTTCGAACCAGCGTGAGGCTTTCGGGCAGGCAGCTGTGGAAGATGAAACCGTGCGCCACGAACTGCTCGACACTCGCGCATCGGGCGATGGGCAGGGTAATCCACGCGAGGCCCTTCTTTTCGGTTTCCATGAAAAGCAGAAAGCCCTTGATGGCGGCTTCAAGATCGGCCTTTTCAAAAGAAAAAGACGTCGGATCGATGATCACGCCGTTGTAATCGTTCAGCTTGTACTTCATTGAAAGTCCTGGATGACGTAGGTCAGTGTGGTGAGTTTAATCCTGTCCATTGATTTGCTTCCACTCAATGCCAAAACGCGCCAGATACTTGCGCAGACGATCTGCGTCATTGGGGTTCGCCTTGTTCAGGCGGGACACATCAAACAGTTTGCGTCCGGCATCCGACAGGCTTCGAGCGTTACGGCACACTTTGAGTACCGCCTCCAGCTGCAAGCGATCAAACAGATCCAGTTCGTTACCGTCGCCCAATACTGGTAATAGCTCATCTTGTCCGTCATTCTGATCGTCGTTCAGTGCCCAGGCATAGCGCAAGCGCTGTAGCTCCTCTTCGACCTGGGTTTCATCGATGCGGCCGCTGTCAGCCAGTGTCGCCATGCGCGTGATCGAGGCTGACAGCTCGCGAAAGTTGCCCGACCATATCGAGTCGTCATGATTGGCGAACGCCATATAGCGCTGCCGGGCTTCGCGATTGAAGCGTATCAGGCGTCCGTGTTCGCGGGCGTGGCGTTCCAGTTCGAAATCGATGTTCGGTTCGATGTCCTCGCGCCGTTTGGCCAGCCCGGGCAGATTGAACGTCCAGAGGTTGATCCGCGCGTATAGGTCTTCGCGGAATAAACCCTGCGCCACCCGATCGCGCAGGTCGCGGTGAGTGCCGGCAATAATCATGAAGTCGCTGGCCACTTCCTTGTCCGAGCCCATGGGCAGAAAGCGTTTCTCCTCAATGGCCTTGAGCAGCATGGCTTGTTCGTCTGCACCCAGCTCGCCGATTTCGTCCAGAAATAACATGCCGCCTTCCGCAGCCCGCAAGAGACCTTCGCGAGCAGCCAGGGCACCGGTAAACGCGCCTTTTATATGGCCGAACAAGGTCGACATGGCGCCATCGCCGCGCAAGGTCGCGCAGTTGACTTCGACAAAGCGTCCTTCGATCTGGTGTCGGCTGCGCTTGAGCTCGTAGATACGTCTTGCCAGAAACGATTTGCCTGCGCCGGTCGGGCCAATCAGCAGCATCGGAGCCTTGGAGCGCACGGCGACCTGCTCGATCTGTTCAATAGAGCGGTTGAACGCGGCGTTGCGCGTGGCGATGCCTGACTTGAGAAACGCGAGGCCCTCCAGTCTTTTATGGGTGAAGCGTGACGCGATGCGGTCGTAGCGCGAGAGGTCCAGATCGATCAGCGAATGGGTGCCGGTGGCTCGCGCTTCATCATTGTCTCGCCGAGACGGGGAAGTCTGAATCAGTCGGGCGGGCAGGTAGCGGGCTTCGGTGAGCAAGAACCAGCATATCTGCGCGACGTGAGTCCCGGTGGTGATGTGCACCAGGTATTGCTCGTTGTCAGTGTCGAAATCGTAGGCGGTGGTGAAATCATGCAGCGCGCCATACACCTCCTCGAAATCCCAGGCGTTGCGAAGAGCCATGGGGTGAAGGCGAACTTCGGTTTGCGGGGAGATTTGCCGGATGTCTTCAGCGACTCGCTGCGCCAGACTGACGTCCCGTGCAGTCTCGCCGTGGATCAGCTCCAGCCGGTGAATCTGCACATCTTCCTGCTGACACAGGCCAACGCTGGGGCGCCAGTGATTCCAGCGGTTGGCACCCTTGCCGACGCGGTCGAGTTTCGAGCCGATGAAGCCAATGGCTACAGTTCGTGTTGTAGACATGGTTATCTCAGAAGATAAAAAACGAGATACAAGGATAGATAATTCCGGCTTGAGGTGCCTCTTGTTTTTTGGATGTTGCGAGCGATTTATTATTTTGTCTATTTAAAACAATTAGTTATAAAGTTTATGGCTTCCCATTTTCAAGATTGGCATGGCTGCTGCAATTACCTGTTCCAAGCAGGGCCGGTTGACGCAATGAGTGCGAACCGCAGGCGTGCAACTCCGAGCCCATCGTTTTGAATAGCAGTCATTGAACAGAAGTAGAGATCATGGAAAAGAGCACTTACCAACTGCTGGAAGTCATCAACGGCAAACCCATCAAAATGTGGACCGAGGGCGTGCCGGTAGAGAATGAAGCCAAAGAGCAATTGATGAACACGGCGCGGATGCCGTTCATTTTCAAACATATGGCCGTCATGCCTGACGTGCATCTGGGCAAGGGTTCCACGATTGGCAGTGTGATTCCGACGGTGGGCGCGATCATTCCGGCGGCTGTGGGTGTGGATATCGGCTGCGGCATGATTGCCGCGCGAACCTCGCTCACGGCGGCAGACCTTCCGGACAATTTGTCGGGCCTGCGTAGCGCCATTGAAAAAGCGGTACCTCATGGCCGAACGTCGACGCGTTCCCGTCGTGACAAAGGCGCCTGGGACGAGATCCCGCAACAGGCGGATAACGTTTGGGGCGCGCTGTATCCGCGCTTCAAATTGATCACCGATAAATACCCTTCGCTGGCTAACACCAACAACCGCCAGCATCTGGGAACGCTGGGCACCGGCAACCACTTCATCGAGGTCTGCCTGGACGAGGCCAACCGTGTCTGGTTCATGTTGCACAGCGGCTCTCGCGGGGTAGGGAACGCCATCGGGAACCTGTTCATTCAGATGGCCCAGGCGGACATGCGGCAACACATTGCGGATCTGCCGCATCGTGATCTGGCCTATTTCGAAGAGGGCAGTCAGCACTTCGATGATTATGTGGAAGCCGTGGGATGGGCGCAGGATTTTGCCCGGCAGAACCGGGAGCTGATGATGCAGGCGGTGATTCAGGCCACGCGTCAAGTGATCAGCAAGCCGTTTCAAGTGGCGTTGGAAGCCGTCAACTGCCACCACAACTACGTGCAAAAAGAGCAGCATTTTGGTGAAGAAGTGCTGATCACCCGCAAAGGTGCGGTGTCGGCGAAGAAGGGCGAACTGGGGATTATCCCTGGCTCCATGGGGGCCAAGAGCTTCATCGTCCGCGGTTTGGGCAATGAAGAGGCTTTCTGCTCTTGCAGCCACGGTGCCGGGCGCACCATGAGCCGGACCAGAGCCAAGAACACGTTCACTGTGGAAGACCAGATTCGCGCCACGGCTCACGTTGAGTGCCGCAAGGACGCCGCAGTGATCGACGAGATTCCAATGGCCTACAAAGACATCGATAAGGTCATGCACGCCCAGCGTGAGTTGGTGGAAGTGCTGCATACCTTGCGACAGGTCGTATGCGTTAAAGGATAGGGCGATGAATGAGGTGATGACGTTCGAACACCTGCGAGACTGGCATTACCAGCTGACTGACCTTGAGGCCAGGTATGTTCGGGAGATCCAGGAAACTCATGATGCGGCCAGAGCCCTGGTGAAGCTGAGCCAGTTTGGCAATGGTTTTGTTCGCGAGGCAGCGGTGCAACGACTTGCCGGGCAGGCCTCCACTGAGGCACTGCTCGCGATCCTGGAGCGCTTGAATGATTGGGTGCCGCAGGTCAGGCAACAGGCGCAAAAGGCGCTCGAGCAGTTTCTGGTTGTGGAACGGGTTGACCTGCTGCTGCAAGCCCTGACGCCGTTATTGGCGTTGGGAGACAAGCAGCGCGTTGATCATCGCGACACCTTGCTCAAGGCTCGCAGCCTGTTATCGCTGCCGCAATTGCGTGAACAGGTCGGGCAAGCTTTTGCGTCATGCCGCGGCAGGGCTGCGCGGTTTGTCTTTGACCTGACGCTTGAGCACTGCGCGGACCGGCCTTCGTTTCTGGCCGCTGCGCTGATACATGAGGATGTCACGGTCAGGCAAAAGGCAGTCACTGCCTGCGCGGATTTACTGGCGACAGACGCTGTGCCGTTGCTTGAACGGGCACTGCAATCTTCGGCGGCCAGCCTTCGAGTGCAAGCGTTGCGGGGCTTGCTGAGCATGCTGGAGGGTCCGCGTGAGCATTTGCAGGCCGGGCTGCTCGATGGCTCCTCGGCCGTTCGCTGTCTGGCTCGTTGGGCTGCGCCGCGTTACGCCGTGGACAGCCGGGAAGTATTGCTGTCGCGACTGGACAAGGACGTTCCGTCCAGCAAGCGCGAATGGCTGGGGCTGCTCGGATTGGCGAAAGAGCTGGATCAGCCGCTGCCCGCTTCAGTGCTGCAAACTGCATTGAAGTCGCCTGTCGCCGTTGTTCGTGTGCAGGCGCTGCAATTATTGGGGGAGGCGGGTCTGGAGCAACAACTTGCAGCGCTGGACGATCAGTCTGACAAGGTGTTCCGTGCCGCAGTGCAACTGTTGAGTCAGCAGACGTGGTCGCGGTTCGATGCGCAACTTGATCAGCGTCTGGACAGCTACTGGTATGCCCTGAGTGATCAGCGTCGTGGGGCGTTGTTGCGGCTCAAGCCCGTGTGGCTTCAGTTGCAGTATCTGCTGCGACGTCACGAGCAGGCCACTGCGGATGCAGATGTCTGGCTAAATCATATCGTCGTCTGGTGTGAGGCTCAGTACACGCTGGTGGATCCGGTTACGCCGAAAGTGCAGCGCGAGGCGCTATTGCAGCGTTTACAGGCTATGGAAGATTCAGGTGAATTGAAGTCAGGCACGGTACGTCGCCTGCGTTGAATGTGAAACATGAAGGACAGGATTATGGAAATGGAAGATGCAGTCGCTCATCCCCTCAGCAGCGCCATGCGCGAACGGGTGCTGGATGAGCTGAAGCGCATAGAACGCGAGCATAACGTCACTGTGCTGTATGCCTGTGAATCAGGCAGTCGCGCCTGGGGTTTTGCGTCGACTGACAGCGATTACGATGTGCGTTTTGTGTATGTCGAGCGCCCGGAATGGTCCGTTCAGGTCGACGCGCCTCGGGATGTGATCGAGCGTCCTCTGGATGACGAACTGGACATCAGTGGCTGGGAGTTGCGCAAGACCCTCGGCCTGCTGCGCAAGTCCAATCCGACGTTGCTGGAATGGCTCGATTCGCCGTTGGTTTATCGCAGCGAAACCGCAGCGACCCAGCGTCTGCGCGAGCTGGCCGAGGCGTTCTACAGTCCGCCAGCGGCGCGCAATCATTACCTGTCGATGGCGAAGAAGAATTTTCGTGGTTATCTGCAAGGTGACGAGGTGCGGCTCAAAAAGTACTTCTATGTACTTCGGCCGTTGTTGGCGGTGCGCTGGATCGACCAGGGGCGGGGAAGGCCGCCCATGACGTTCACGGATTTGTTGGCCACGGTTGACGATCAAGCGCTGCTCGATGAAGTCGCCGAGCTGCTGGTCCTCAAGCGCAATGCCGATGAGGCCGCTTATGGCCCCCGGCGAGTCGCGTTACATGCCTTCATCACGGCAGAGCTTGAGCGTCCGGTGCCGGTGCTGAAGCGAACGGTTGAAGACAACGGATTACTGGACGAATACCTGCGGCAAATAGTTCGGCACTACGCAGAAGGGTGAAGCACACGCAGAAGGGTGAAACAGATGAAGCAGGACATGATTGAACTGGACGGATCCATTGGCGGCGGTCAGGTGTTACGTAGCGCCTTGAGCTTGTCGATGTTGACCGGTCGGACATTACAGATCGAAAACATCAGAGCCCGGCGCAGCCGTCCGGGCTTGCTACGCCAACACCTGACCGCAGTGCTCGCTGCTGCTCAAGTGTGTGGCGCCAGCGTCACGGGGGCGGAGTTGAGTTCCCAGCGTCTGCGCTTTGAGCCAGGCGTTGTTCGGGGTGGCGAGTACCGCTTTGCCATTGGCACCGCCGGAAGTTGCACATTGGTGCTGCAGACCTTGCTGCCCGCGCTGTTGCAGGCGTCGGAACCGAGCAGGGTGACGATCTCCGGTGGCACTCATAACCCGTTGGCGCCGCCGTCGGACTTCATCGAGCGAGCGTGGTTGCCACAATTGCGGCGTATGGGCGCTGACGTAGGGCTGAACCTGTTGCGTCATGGGTTTGTACCGGCCGGTGGCGGTGAGCTGGAAGTGCATATCAAGCCCTCGATGCTGAAGCCGTTGCATCTGACGGATCGAGGCAGGTTGCTTGAATCGCGAGCTATCGCATTGATCGCCGGGCTGGACAGGCAGGTTGCAGAACGTGAACTGCTGCACGCCGGGACGAGTCTGGATATCGCCTCTGAAGCCCGGCACTGTGTGGTGCTGGCTGAGGAGCGTGGCCCAGGTAACGTCCTGATGCTGGAGTTCGCCTGCGAACAGGTGACTGAGCTGTTCAGTGCTTTTGGTCAGTCAAGAGTGCGTGCCGAGGTTGTGGCGCAAGGCGCGGTGGAGCAGGCCCGGCACTGGCTGGGCAGCCCTGCGGCCGTCGGCGAGCATTTGGCGGATCAATTGCTGCTGCCGATGGCAATCGCGGGTGCTGGAAGCTTCACCACACCCTCAATGACGGAGCATTTGCAGAGCAACATTTCCGTCATTGAGCGCTTTCTGCCGGTGCGTTTCGACTGCCAGCAACAGGCTGAAAACCTGCTGCGGGTGGAGTGCAAATCCATCGTCTAAACGCGTAGCGGTTCAGCAGCGCGGCTCGCTCGAGCCGCGCTGCCCGATGTGCTGCTTACAAACGGAAGCGGCTGACCAGATTATTGAACGACAGCGCCAGATTCGACAGCTCTTGGGTGGAAGCGTTGGTCTGGTGCGCGCCAGCAGCCGTCTGGGTCGACAGGTCCTGGATATTGACCAGGTTGCGGTCCACTTCACGTGCCACGTTGGCCTGCTCTTCTGAGGCGCTGGCAATAACCATGTTGCGCTCGTTGATTTGCGAAATGCCCTCAGCGATTTGTTCCAGTGCTTCACCGGTAGCCTGAGCCAGGCTTTGGGTGTCGGTTACCAGAGACTGGCTTTTACCCATGGCGCGAACGGCCTGGTCAGCGCTGGTTTGTACCGAGTTGATCATGCCCTCGATTTCCCCGGTCGAAGCCTGGGTGCGCGCCGCCAAGGCGCGAACTTCGTCCGCTACCACCGCAAAACCACGACCTTGCTCGCCTGCGCGAGCGGCTTCGATGGCCGCGTTGAGGGCCAGCAGGTTGGTCTGCTCGGCAATTCCGCGAATCACATCCAGCACCTTGCCGATATCACGGACTTGTACGGCCAGGTCTTCGACCATGGTGGTGGAGGACGCGATTTCAGTGGTGGCATTATTGATGGCGGTCACTGCATTTCGGGCTTTGTCGCGACCGTTGGTGGCTTGCAGGCTGGTTGATTTCGACGCTTCTGATGTGGAAATCGCGTTACGTGCGACTTCTTCGACCGCTGACGTCATCTCGGTAACAGCGGTCGCTGCTTGCTGGATCTCGTCATTCTGGCGTACCAGGCCACGGCTGCCATTATCGGTGACGTCGGTCAATTCTTCGGCTGCGGAGGCCAATTGGTCAGAGGCGCTGGAGATTTGCTGAATGGTGCCTTTGAGGCTGATTTGCATATCGCTCAACGCGCTGAGCAACTGGCCTCCCTCATCGCGCCCGGTGCTGACGATATTCTGGGTCAAGTCTCCATTGGCAATGCGCTGAGCACTGGTTACTGCTGTTGCGATGGGGCGACTGATCAGGCGACTGATGAACAACCCAAGAGCAAGTGCGGCAATGAACGCCAGGGTAATGCCGGTGTAAAGCGCAGTCGTTGCCGAAGACTCCATGGCGTCGGCGTCTGCTGCACCTTCGCCGATCTGACGATTGTTGGATTCAACCATGAGCGTCAGTTCATCCATGACAATCCGATAACTTTTCTGCACATCACCGCGCAGCAACGCGTTGCCACCCTCAACATCACCGGCTTTCATGAGTGCCACAAACTTCTGCACAAATTCCTGATAAACCGGCCAATCCTTATCCATTTTGTCGCCAGCCAGACGTTCGTCATCGGCCAGGGGAGTCTTGCGGTAAGTCGAATAGGCCAGCTCACTAGCCAACTGATTAGCCTTCATGGACGCCAGCAGTTCATCTTTTTCGTTCTGCGGTGCATTGGTGCTGGTGGCGATGTACAGGCGATACATGTCACGCGATTGCTCCACAGCTTTGGCTTTCGCCTCTGCGGTTTTAGCCACCGACACCAGGTTATTGCTGAATACCAGTTTCAGGCTATCGGAGAGCTGAGAAACACCCCGGCTGCCAAGCAAGCCAACGCCCAAGGTGATAAAAGCGCAAAGCCCGAAGGCGGTAATCAATTTGGTCGACAGTTTTGCATCGTGCAGCCAACTCATCGGCATGTCCTGCAGAGATTGTTCGAAGAACGTTGGGAAATGACCCGCTCCGCCTGACGGAAGCGAATAGGTTACCTAAGCCTATCGGCAAGACTTTCCTGTCCTTAAGCGGGATCCAATCTTGCGAAGATTTTTCTGGATGAGCGGACAAGAAGCGTCAGCGGCCTGAGTTCCCCTTTGCCCGGCTTTATCTCAAGCGAGCCCATTGACCCCTGCGACGATCCGTCCATTGCGACAACAGGCAAAGCGCTACACATTTGGAAATGGTTCGTAGATAATAACAATTCCCATTAGTGCCCGGAATTGTCCTCTGTGTTCATCCCAATGCGTCGCGCCTATTGCGTTTCCCTGGCTTTCGGTTGTGTGTTGCTGCCTGCCTTCTCTCACGCTGAAGACACCGTTACCGAGCTGCCTGCCACCGATATTCAAGCCGCTGGTGATATCGAAAGCAGCCCTTATGTTCGTTCTACCAGCAGCACCGCAAGCAAATCGGAAGTGCCGATCAGGGATGAAGCACAGTCAGTCAACGTGGTCACCCAGCAGACCCTTGACGATTTTCAGGTCAAGTCGCTGGACGATGCGATGAAGTTTGTCAGCGGGGTGTCGCAGTCCAACACCCTGGGCAATACCAAAGATGCGCTAATCAAGCGTGGCTTTGGTACCAACGATGACGGGGGCATTTTGCGCGACGGCATTCGTTCGGTGGTGGGGCACAACCTCGGGGCGACCACTGACCATGTTGAGGTATTGAAAGGGCCGGCGTCGCTGTTGTACGGCGCGATCGAGCCGGGCGGGTTGATCAACGTCGTCAGCAAGCAGCCGCAATATACCCGCAGCACCACGATCACTGGCTCCGGTTACAGCGAAGGCGGTGGCACGTTCAGCGTCGACACCACCGGACCGATTGAAGATACCGGGCTCGCCTACCGGCTGGTTGCCGAGCGTGGCCACGAAGATTACTGGCGCAACTACGGGGTCAACGAGCACACGCTTGTGGCTCCCTCCCTGAGCTGGACCGGCGAGCGCGCCAAGCTGACCCTGGCTTACGAATACAACGACTATTCCAGCCCGTTCGACCGCGGCACCGTATTCGCCAATGGCAAGCCTGCAGCGGCCAGTTACAAGGATCGTCTGGATGAGCGCTGGGCCAAGACCGTCGGCATCAGCGAAACCGCCACCGCGAAGTTTGAATACCAGCTCAATGACGACTGGAAGACCCGGGTGACGTATGGCTGGAACAATGATCGCTATAGTCTGGCGATTGCCCAGCCCGATACTTTGACTGGCAGCACGCTGACTCGTCGTGCCAATGGCGGTCATTACGATTATGAGACACGCTATACCAGCCTCGACTTCATCGGCGAGCAGCAGTTGTTCGGTCAACGCCATGACATATTGGTTGGAGTGGACAACGAAGCGCTCGACAAGTATCGAGGCAAGACATATCGAAATGCGCTTGGCAGGAATGGCGCTGGATCAATCAATATCAATAACCCTCAATATGGTGGGTTGGCTGAACCCAGCACTGTTAACTCAGTCCAGAGCAATGCTCGCAACGAACTGACTTCCACGTCCGTTTATTTCAAGGACAACTGGCATTTGAATGACCAGTGGATTCTGGTCTTTGGCGGACGCCAGCAGCACTATGATCAATACAGTGATCAGGGTTTGGTTACCCGCGTAGTGGGGCGTGACGACAATGGTGACGCCTTCGTTCCGTTTGTCGGTGTCGTCTATCAACCCACCGAAGCGCTTTCGCTATATGGCAACTACAGCGAATCGTTTGTACCTAACGAAACCGTCTCGGATGACAACAAGACCTTTGATCCTGAAGAAGGACGCAGCTACGAAGTTGGCTTGAAGTACAATCCTTCGGATCGGTTGAACGTCAACGTTGCTGTGTTTGATATCGTCAAGAAAAACGTGGTGACTCCAGTCACGGTCGGTACCATTACCACCAATGAGCTAACAGGCAAAGCAGGCTCCAGAGGCCTGGAACTCGACGTCACAGGCAAACTGGCCGAGCGCTGGGACATGATCGGCACCTACGCCTATACCCACACAGAAGTGCTTGACGACCCGACGAACGAAGGCAAGCGCCTCAGCAATGCCCCCATGCACACCGCCAGTCTTTATCTGACTCACCATCTGGCTTTCCCTGAACAGACAGGACAATGGCATGTCGGTGGCGGTGCACGTTACGTAGGCGAGCGCCCGGGCGACACCGCAAACACTTTCTTCATGGACAGCTACACCGTTGCTGACGCTTTCCTGCGTTGGGACCTGCCAACCAAAGACTACAAGACCCGCTTGCAGTTGAACGTCGATAACCTGTTCGACAAAGAGTACTACCCGTCAGGTACGGGAAGCAGCGATTTGCAGATCAACGTCGGCGAACCACGTACTGCGCGTTTGACCGCCAGCGTTACGTTCTAACAGCGCTTGATCACAGCAGGAACTGTCGGCGTCGCACCCCGACAGTTCCTGAACTGCGCCTCCGTTTTACTTCTTGCAGGACCCTTTGGCGCACAGTTCTTTGACTGTTGCCTCGGTGATCGCCTGCAGACCTTCCTCGGTGATCACCTTCCAGTCGCTTTCCACGACCAGTTGCATGGATTCGCGCTTGTCAGTGATCAGACTGATTGGGGAGGGCTGACCGGTGGATGTGATATTCAGGCGCGCTTTGTTGTTGACGGCAATTGAAAACGCACCGGGCGAAAACCATGACCAGAACTCTGTGATATGCACGGTCACAGCCTGGGTCTCACCGTTCTTTTCGGCAGCCTCGACCACCTGATAACCGGCCTTTCGATAACCTTCAGCGACGCTTTTTGCGATGAGTTGAGAAACGGTTTTGCCTTCAGGAAGCAATACGTCACCCATAGCCATGCCGTAGCTGTTGCGCTTCCTGCCAATGGCGCGCTCGGTGATTTTCTTGTCGGAGATTTCTTCAGCATGTTTCAGTGAAGGCGTGTCTGCCTGCTTCGGTGCAGTTTCAAAACGACGCTCATCGATCGCGGTAATCGTCACCTTCTGACCTATACCATTTGCACTTTGTGGCGTCTGTACGTCTATAACGGAGCGGCTGCTGACACAGCCGAAAAGTACGGTGGAAAGCATCAGAAGGGCGGCGATTTTCAGGTGTTTCATGACGGCTCCAGTCATTGTTTCTATCCATTACTCATGCGCGTACCGCCACTTCGGGCGGCTATGCGGTGATGTCATTGTGCCTTTTTTGGCGTCGGCATCATGGCCATTCCTTCCCTGCAGCACAAGTGCAACTTTTTCGCCCCCGATTTCTGCTAGCCTCGTCGGTCGACATCCATGTCCGACGAGCACTTTCAATGTTCACTATTCGCATCATGACCATGGACGACTGCGACTCAGTCATTGCCCTCATGAGCAGCACGCCCGGCGTTTCTGTCCGGGACGCAGATTCTCGCGAGTCGACTGCCAGGTATCTGCAACGCAACCCCGGAATGAGCTTCGTAGCTGAGGCAGATTCCGTACTTATTGGTTGCGTGATGTGTGGTCACGATGGGCGACGAGGTTATTTGCAGCATTTGCTGGTACTGGATAAGTATCGGCGGCAGGGCATTGCCAATGAGTTGGTGGAGCGCTGCCTTTCCAGTCTCGAACGTGAAGGCATTTTCAAGTGCCACATCGATGTCTTTAAAACCAACCATGCGGCTGCTGATTATTGGCGCAAGCAAGGTTGGCAATTAAGGACAGACATTGACCGGTACTCTTTCGTCCGGACCGGTAATGTCAATGCATGATGAATGAAGGGACGTTCTGCTTTTATGGAACCAACGCTCTAGCCCGCGGTTCGAAGCAATACATTCTCAATCAGGGACATTCACCCCATGCTTAAAACTCTTGCCTACAGTCTGATGCTGGCTTCCACCCTTGGTCTGGCCGCTTGCGATCCGAAATCCGAAGACAAAGCGCAGGAAGCCCAACAGCACGCTGAGAAAGCACAGGACAAAGCTGCCGATGCGGCCAAGGAAAATGCCAAGGCTGCAGAAGCACAGGCCGAGTCCAAGGAAGCCAAGGCAGAAGAAGATAAGACCTTTGTGCCAACCACCCAGGTTCCAGAGTCGCTCAAGACACCTGAGAAGAACTGATAAACACCGTAGGACCGGCTTTAGCCGGGAGAGGGGCGTTAAATCCACTCTGTTTTCCGGTCAGGATAACGCTCTCCCGGCTAAAGCCCCGTCCTACAGCTGTTCGTTTTTCTCCGCAAACCCCATCGCAGAATCAGGCAATCACTCCGAAGGATCGGTCTAATTGCTCCCGCGTTATCGCCTTACTCTGAATGCGTATCGAGCCATCTGGCTCACCACTCGGATAAGGACAATAATCATGTCGAACATCAAAAACAAAGTCGTGGTAATCACCGGCGCAAGCAGCGGTATCGGCGAAGCCACCGCGCGGCTGCTGGCCGAGAAGGGCGCGCACGTTGTGCTCGGTGCGCGGCGTACGGAGCGCCTGGCAGAACTCTGCAAAGAGCTGGTTGCCGCCGGTGGCAGCGCGCAGTATCAGGCAGTGGACGTGACCGATCGGGCCAATGTGCAAGCCTTCGTCGACTACGCCGTTAGCCAGTTTGGTCGTGTCGATGTGATCGTCAACAACGCCGGGGTCATGCCGCTGTCCAGGCTGGATGCGTTGAAAGTGTCCGAGTGGGACCAGATGATCGATGTCAACATTCGTGGTGTGCTGCACGGCATTGCAGCCGGGTTGCCCTTGATGCAGAAACAGCAAGCGGGGCAATTCATCAACATCGCTTCCATCGGGGCCTATGCGGTGAGTCCGACTGCGGCGGTCTACTGCGCAACCAAGTACGCCGTACGGGCGATTTCCGAAGGCTTGCGTCAGGAAGCCGGTGCCGACATTCGCGTCACCGTGATCTCCCCGGGCGTCACCGAGTCTGAGCTTGCTGACAGTATTTCTGATGAAGGCGGGCGCGCCGAGATGCGCGAGTTCCGCAAAATCGCCATCCCGGCATTGGCCATCGCCCGGGCAATTGCCTACGCCGTTGAGCAGCCAGCCGATGTCGACGTCAGTGAACTGATCGTGCGCCCTACCGCCAGCCCTTACTGATTTACCCGGTATCAGCCCAAAGTGCGAGGGCTTACCGGCACGTTGATAGCGGGCAAACCCTCGTCCTTAACACTTGTACGATGACCTGAGCCGATGTACAACGAGCACCCCGTCCAACAATAAAATAACGGAGATGCACGATGGACTCATCGCAACGGGACACAACCGCCGACCATGGTCGCAGAGCATTCCTCAAAACGTCGCTGGCAGTATCCGCAGGCGTGGCCGCCCTGGGCAGCGCTGCGTTGCCTCGACTGGCCAGCGCCGCCGAGCCGTTGAGTCAGCGTTATCCAGATCCGCTCGTCAGCATCCTCGACGACAGCTTCATGGACCTGCGCATTTTCAATGCCAGCGTTGAACGCCTCGCGACTGGCCTGCGCTGGGTAGAAGGCCCTGTGTGGGTAGGTGACGGTCGTTACTTGCTGTTCAGCGATATCCCCAACAACCGCATCATGCGCTGGGATGAAGTCACCGGTGGCCTGTCGGTTTACCGCGACAACTCTAACTTTTCCAACGGCATGTGCCGTGACCGGCAGGGTCGCTTGCTGGTCTGCGAAGGCTCGACGACCAGCAAGGAAGGCCGCCGCGTGACCCGCACCGAGTACAACGGCAGCATCACCGTGCTGGCCGACAACTACGAGGGCAAGCCTTTCAACTCGCCTAACGACATCGTTTGCAAACGCGATGGCTCGGTGTGGTTCACCGATCCTCCGTTCCAGACCGGCAACAACTACGAAGGACACAAAGTCACCCCTGAGTTGCCCCACGCGGTGTACCGCATTGACGGCGCGAGCGGCAAGGTCAGTCGGGTGATTGACGATCTGGCAGGGCCTAACGGCCTGTGTTTTTCACCGGACGAAAAAACCCTTTACGTGGTTGAAGGTCGAGCCAAACCCAACCGGATTATCTGGGCCATTGCTGTCAACGACGACGGCACATTGGGACTGCGCCGCGAGCACATTGAAGGGCTGGAGTTCGCCGGTATTGACGGCATCAAGTGTGATGAAAGCGGTAACCTGTGGTGCGGCTGGGGCAGCAACAGTGATCCCAAGGCTGATCCGGAAAAACTCGACGGTGTTCGAGTGTTCAATCCGGATGGCAAAGCCATCGGTCACATCTCCTTGCCGGAGCGTTGCCCGAACCTGTGCTTTGGCGGGCGTGAGGGCAACCGACTGTTCATGGCTGGCAGCCACTCGGTCTATTCCTTGTTCGTGAATACGCGGGGAGCGACGTTCGTTTGATTGGGTAAAAACTACCGCAGTTTCTCGCGGCGATATTAATCTGTAGGAGCTGCCGAAGGCTGCGAAGCATTTCTTCTGGTACACCGCGATCGCAGCCTTCGGCAGCGCCCACAGGAATCATTGATGACGTGTGACCGGCTTCAGCCGGGAAGATGCCGTGACAGACGCTGAATCTTCATCGGCAGAACTACCGCCTTCCCGGCTAAAGCCGGTCCCACGTCGTCAATCAGTTTGCAGGCCAACACAGAATCTCCCACAGGTCCCATTGTTGTTGCTGCGCGAGAGCGAAGTGTCAGGATAAAGAATCAGCGTTTCGCCAGTTCGTGCTTGATGCATTGTTCGTAATAGGTCTGTTTGATGGCCGCAGGTTTGAGCCGCGACGTGCTTTTATAGGTCTGTTCGGTAATGCCCATGGCGGTCATGCGCATCCAGGGCTGGTTGAATTTGCGACCCTGTAATTTCTTGCGTGCGCCGTATAGGGTGATTCCGGCGAGTTTCGATTCCTGGGCGCCTGCGGCGATGCCCGAACCCCACGTGCAAATCGACCGACCGCTCTGAGTAACGTCTTTGGCCTGCGACGCCAGTGAAACGCTGGCCAGCGCGAGCGTTGCTACGGTCAATACAAGAATCCGCATAAATGCCAGCCCCTAAGCTTCTGAAAAGAAAGCAAGTTTGCCAAGTTCGCTAGGAGGCGAGGGGCCAGCAATGGGTATTATTTCGGGACAACTTTCGCTGACGTTCTCCGTCAGTTGAAATGCTTGGTGACCGCATGCGGTGCATCGGGCACGTCCATATTGATCTTGCGCCAGGCCGCTTCGGCAAAGCTGTACACCGAAAATGCGATCAGCCCCAAGGCCACGATCATCAGCACAATGCCTCCGGCCGGCAGATCCTGCAGGCCGTTGAGCGCGTCTTTCAGACCCGGTGGGTGCATGGCCTGATAGCTTGAACCGCTGATGGCCAGCAACGCAGAGATTTCGATGAATGCCACACCTCGGGCAATCAGGCCGAATTGCGACACCGGACGGACATAGCGCATGACTTCTTCGTCGGCTTCGAAGTACTTCTCGAAAGACGCCTTCCAGCCTTTGATGATGTGGGTGATGCCCACGCCGAGCGGCACCAGTGCCACGAGGTAAACGAGAATGTTCGAATGATCCCAGGACAAAACCGTGGCGAGCAGGTCCTGGGTTTTACCGCCTGAATCGCCGGAGCTTTTGAGCGCGCTGATTAACAGACCCAAAGCAAAAAAGGCCAACGCGCCGTAGGTCACGCCACCCACCATCAGGCCAGTGCGAATCACCAGACCTTTGAATTCTGTGCCGTGATGATCCACATCGCGAGTAGCCTGCAGAACGCGCCAGGCTGCAAACGCCAGCAGGCCGACCACCACAATCGCGACCATGACGTTGCCGAAGGGCTGACTCAACAGCGCTTCAAGGCTGCTGTGGCTGTCTTTGGGCTGAGACGAACCCTGGGCGGCGAGCAGGGCAAAAATACCAATGATCAGATACACCACACCGCGAGCGGCATAGCCGCTTCGGGCGAGGAGAGTGAGGCTGCGTTGCGTGGACATAAAGGCGATCTTCCTGAAAGTGATACAGGAGCAGACCGATGTCGGCACGCGGGGTTCGGTTTAGTTGGGGTACAACCGGTGCCGCGAAAACCATACCTCAATGGCGTGTGCGTTAATTTTGATAAAAGATCGCCGTGTGTTCCTGAAACAACGCTGATGCAAAACATACACAGACCTGTAGGAGCGCACGAGCACCGCGAGGCCGCGATGGCGTCCTGTCTGATACACCGCCATCGCGGCCTCGCGGTGCTCGTGCGCTCCTACAGACCGTGCATTTCAATTCAGTCGGCAGTGAATTCCGACTTTCCTTATCGCTCACACGCAGCCGCGATGGCTTTGCCCAGCGCTTCGGTATTGCCCTTACCGCCAATATCAGCAGTCAGCGGTGCGTTTTCCGGACCCATGGCCAGCACGGTTTCAATCGCGGTGAGCACTGCTGCACCGGCCTCTGGATGACCCAGATGCTCAAGCATCATCGCACCGCACCAGATTTGGCCGATCGGATTGGCGATGCCTTTGCCGGCGATGTCCGGGGCGGAGCCATGCACCGGCTCGAACAGGCTCGGGAAGTTGCGTTCAGGGTTGATGTTGGCCGAAGGCGCGATGCCGATGGTCCCGGTGCAGGCCGGCCCCAAGTCGGAGAGGATGTCACCGAACAGGTTGCTGGCCACGACGACGTCGAACCAGTCCGGATGCAGGACGAAGTTCGCGGTGAGAATATCGATATGGTACTTGTCGACGTTCACGTCAGGGTATTTCTTGCCCATTTCCACGACGCGCTCGTCCCAATACGGCATGGTGATCGCAATGCCGTTGGACTTGGTCGCAGAAGTCAGGTGCTTCTTCGGACGGCTCTGGGCCAGGTCGTAAGCGAACTTGAGGATACGGTCGACGCCGACACGGGTCATGACGGTTTCCTGCAGGACGATTTCCCGGTCGGTGCCCGGGAACATCTTGCCGCCAACGCTGGAGTATTCGCCCTCGGTATTTTCACGCACCACCCAGAAGTCGATGTCACCCGGTTTGCGATTGGCCAGCGGCGCTTTTACGCCAGGCATCAGGCGGCAGGGGCGCAGGTTCACGTACTGGTCGAACTCACGGCGGAACTGCAGCAGGGAATCCCACAGGGAAATGTGATCAGGCACCACGTCCGGCCAGCCCACTGCGCCAAAGTAAATCGCGTCGTAGCCTTTGAGAATCTCGAACCAGTTGTCGGGCATCATTTTGCCGTGGGCCAGGTAGTAGTCGGCGCTGGCAAAGTCGAACCAGTCCCATTGCAACTCCAGGTTGTGCTGCGCGGCCACCACGTCCAGCACGCGTACGCCTTCGGGCATGACTTCCTTGCCTATGCCATCGCCAGGGATGACGGCAATTTTGTAATGGGGCTTGCTCATGAGTTTCGACTCCAGAGTTGATGGTGAACGAAGCTCAGTGTATGCAGTGTCTCTGGATTAATAATTAGTCATTCGCGAAAGCCATTCTTAGATTCAAGGAAATAATCGATGACCATGATCGATGACCTGAGCTTCTTTCAGCAGGTGGCCACACGCGGCAGCCTGACCGAAGTTGCACGTCAGTTGGGGTTGTCGCTGCCAGCCGTGAGCAAACGCTTGAGCCAACTTGAGGCGCGGCTCGGCGTGCAACTGCTGCAGCGCACTACGCGCCGGTTATCGTTGACTCCTGAAGGCGTGCTCTATCTGGAAGGAGGGCGGCCGATACTGCGTCAACTTGAAGAATTGGAAAGTGCCCTGAACAGTCGCCAACCAACGTTGCATGGGCGTCTGCGAATCAATGCCACGCTAGGTTTCGGAAGACGGCATCTGGCTCCCGTGGTGTCCGGTTTTGCCCGGCTGCATCCTGAACTGGAGATTTCCCTGGAACTGACCAGTCAGCCGGTCAGCTTGCTCGATGATCAGTTCGACATTGGCGTGTTCATGGGGGAGCCGCCAGATTCACGGTTGATCGGCATTCGCCTGCTGGAGAATCCGCGAATTCTCTGTGCGTCACCCCACTATCTGGAAGGTCGGCCGGTGTTGACGCGCGTAGCGGATCTGGCCGAGCACAACTGCATCGTGCTGCGTCAGTTCGGCAGTGATTACGCGATCTGGCGTTTTCAGAAAGACGGTCAGGATTTCACTCATAAGGTCAGTGGCACGCTGTCGAGCAACGACGGGGAAGTGGCGATGAATCTGGCGCTTGACGGCCACGGTTTGATTTTGCGTTCCCGTTGGGATGTGCAGGCGCATCTGGAAAGTGGACGGCTGGTGCCGGTATTGGAAGATTATCAACCGCCACGTGGCGATATCTTTGCGGTCTACCAACATCGACGCCACATCCCGCAGCGCATCTCGCTGTTCACCCGATACCTCGCGCAGGAGCTGGCTAAACGACTCCCGTTTGCGGTGCCGGGATACTGAAGTCTAACGAGATCTGTTGGAGCGAGGCTTGCCCGCGAAGGCGTCAGGTCGGCTGATGGATGAATCGCTGCAAGCATGATTCGCGGGCAAGCCTCGCTCCAACAGCGGAGGTGGCAAGTCGCATAACGACAGATCATGTCAGTAATGATTATTGGTGCATTGCCGGACAGGCCCCGGCTCTTGTAACGTCCTGCCGACCCGCTCGGTAACAATAAAACTTAAACCTGAGCATGCGTTCGTTTTTGCAGGGTGTTCAGAACAGGGTTTTTGCAGCTGCCGAATCATTCTACGTTCAGGAAGATTTGCCATGAAAACCGTTTCAGTGGGTTCAGTCTTATCCCTGTTGTGCGTGTCGATATCGTGCGCGATGTCGGTATCGGCAGAAGAAATCACCTTCGTTTCCCAAGGCGGGGTTTATCAGGAAGCCCAGACCAAGGCGATTCTTGATCCCGCAGCCAAGCGTCTGAACATCACCATCAAACAAGACAGCGTCCCCGATGCTCTGCCCATGGTCAAGGCTCAGGGTTCGGCGGGCAAGCCGGTCTGGGATGTGATCGATACGCCGCCTTCCAATTGTATTCGTGGTGGCAACGAAGGGTTAATCGAAAAACTCGACCTGAGCAAGATGCCCAATGTTCAGGCCATGCCGGAGGCCTACCGCACGCCTTACTCTGTCGCCTATGAGTTTTATTCCTCGGTTCTGGGCTATAACACCAAAACATTGAAGAAGGTGCCGCAGAGTTGGGCCGACTTCTGGAACGTGAAGGACTTTCCGGGGACGCGCTCATTACGCAACGACCCGATGGGGACGCTGGAAGCAGCACTGTTATCGGACGGCGTGCCTCGTGACAAGCTTTACCCACTGGATGTTGATCGTGCCTACAAACGGCTGGAGCAGATCAAACCGGATATCGCGGTGTGGTGGAGCTCGGGTGGTCAGTCGGCGCAGTTGCTCAACGACGGCGAAGTGGACATGTTGATGATCTGGAACGGCCGCGCCAGCGCAGTCCGCAAGGATAATCCTGACGTCGCTTTCACCTATAACGAGGGCATTCTGCAAAACACCCAATTGTGCATTCTCAAAGGCGCGCCGAACTATGCAACTGCGGTCCGGTTCGTCAATGAAGCGCTCTCGCCGGACCTGCAGGCCAACCTGCCGATGTATATCGATTACGGTCCCGGTAACCCGGCGGCGTTTGGCACCGGCAAGTTGACCGCCGAGCGGGCCAAGGAGCTGCCGAGCTCACCGGATAACGCCGCGAAGCAGGCATTGATGTCTGAAGAGTGGTGGTCGTCGGCTGCAGGCATTGCGGCCAAGGATCGCTGGCTCAAGTTTGTTCAGTAGGCCGACCTCTTGAAAGTGCTCGATTACCTGATTCTGGGCGGCGGTTCTGCAGGCTGCGTGCTGGCTGCACGGTTGTCCGAGGATGCTGACAAGCGTGTGTGCCTGGTTGAAGCGGGGCGCGACATCTCGGCGGGCAACATGCCTGCCGAGATTCGCAGCCGCTATCCGGGGCGTGCTTACCTGGATACCCGCAATATCTGGCGACAGCTGACGGCGCTAATGGGCAAACTCTCTACCGAACGTCGTTATGAGCAGGCACGCTTGCTGGGCGGCGGTTCGGCGATCAATGCCCTGATGACCAATCGCGGCGCGCCCGACGACTATGACGAGTGGCAGCGACTCGGTGCCGAGGGGTGGAATTGGGATAATTGCCTGCCGTACTTCCGCAAACTGGAAAACGATACCGATTTCGACGGACCGCTGCACGGCAAGCAAGGTCCTCTGAGGATTCGCCGCACCGCGCAGGAGTTTCTTTCACCTTTTGTCAAAGCCGTCATGAACGTGTTGGGTGAGGGCGGTCTGGCGACAAAGCCGGATCAGAACGGCCCTTGGGAACCCGGTGTTTATGTCGGGGCAATTGGCGTCAGTCCTGAGGGTGAGCGGATTCCCACCTCGGTGTGTTATCTGTCCGATGAGGTGCGCCAACGCAGCAATCTGAAAGTACGCACTGAATGTCTGGTTGACCGTGTGCTGTTCAAGTCCCATCAGGCCATAGGGGCGCGCATTGTCCAGGCGGACGGCTCCTCAATTGATCTGTTCGCCAAAGAAGTGATCGTCTGTTCCGGGGCGATCCACAGCCCGGCAGTATTGATGCGCAGCGGCATCGGGCCCGCCGATGAGTTGGTCCAGTCAGGCATTTTCGTCGTAGCTGACCGTCCAGGTGTCGGCGGTAATCTGATGGAGCATCCATCGATAGCGGTCTCGGCATTGTTGAGCAAAGCAGGGCGCACGGCGTTCCCCGACGAGCACCACGAGCAAGCCATCGTGCGCTTTTCCTCGGGTTTGCCGGACACCGTGCCTTGCGACATGCATGGCGCGATTCTGTCGCGATCCGGCTGGCACTCTTTGGGGTATCGATTGGGCACAATGTTTTTCTGGGTCAACAAGTCTTATTCCCGAGGCCGTGTACGACTGGTCTCCAGTGATCCGGCTCAGGAACCGGAAGTGAACTTCAATATGCTGTCTGATCCACGAGACCTGGAGCGCCTCAAGCAGGCACTGAAATTTGGTGCGGTCACGCTTTCAGCTCCGCACCTCGGCGCGCTTCGTAGCGTGGCATTCCCCACCAGTTACTCGCCCCGGGTGGCTAAAGTCGCTCAGCCTGGCGCGATCAACGGCATGCTGCGCGGGGTGTTGAGCCTCTTGCTGGACGTGGCCGGGCCGTTTCGGGCGTGGCTTGTTCACGGGTTGGTTACTCAGGGTGTGACGCTGAAAAAACTGCTCGCTGATGATCAGGCACTGACCGGGTTTGTCAGGCGAAATGTCGGCGGCACCTGGCATCCGTCAGGCACCTGCCGCATGGGCCGGGCCGATGATCCGCTGGCCGTCACCCTCAGTGATGGACGCGTCATTGGTGTCACTGGCTTGCGGGTGTGTGATGCGTCGTTGATGCCGTCTATTCCGTGTGCCAATACCAACGTGCCAACGATCATGATTGCGGAGCGGATTGCAGACCTGATCAAGGCTGGGTAGGAGCGAACTTGTTCGCGAGGGCGGTATTTCAGACGACATACCGGCTGCGGATGTACCGGCCTCCTCGCGAATAAATTCGCTCCTACCGGTAACGTGGGCTAGACGCAGTATGGTAGGACCGAATTCATTCGGCAGGGCGGTATTGCAGACGACACACCGACTGCGGATGTACCGGCCTCCTCGCGAATAAATTCGCTCCTACCGGTAACGTGGGCTAGACGCAGTATGGTAGGACCGAATTCATTCGGGAGGGCGATGGCTCAGGCAACACATAGGCTGCGGATGTACCGGCCTCCTCGCGAATGAATTCGCGCCTACCGGCTCCTGCAAGAGTCACTGACGTGGGACTGGCTTCAGCCGGGAAGAGGCCGGGACAGACGCTGAATCTTCATCTGCAGAAATACCGTCTTCCCGGCTAAAGCCGGTCCCACGTCGTCAATCAGCTTGCGGGTAAACATGGAATCTCCCACTGGGATTTGAGCTGGCGAGAGATAGGGTGGGATCATTAAGGGTGGAAGCCCACAATCGCCTTGGTCTCCAGAAACGCCTCCAGTCCCCACTCTGCATATTCCCGGCCATTACCCGATTGCTTGTAACCGCCAAACGGCGCGCCGGGGTTCCAGTCGGGATGGTTGATGTAGACGCCGCCGACCCGAAGCTGCAACGCAATCTCCCGGGCCCGCTGCAGGCTGGAGGACTGTACGTAACCGGCCAGACCAAACACGCTGTCATTGGCCAGAGCCACGGCATGCTCATCATCTTCATAGGCCTGTATCACCAGCACCGGTCCGAAGATTTCCTCTTTGGCGGTGGTCATGTCCGGCGTCACTCCGGCAAACACGGTGGGCTTCACGTAGTAGCCACGCTCGAGGCCTTCGGGCCGGCCCAGGCCACCGCACACCAATTGCGCACCTTCTTCGATGCCAATGGCGATCATTCGCTGGATGGCTTGAAATTGCCGGTCGCTGATCACCGGTCCCATGGTCGATTGCGGGTCGGTTGGATCACCCACCTGATGGGCGAGGGCCGCACGCCGGGCGATTTCCACTGCCTGATCATGCAACGCAGCAGGCACCAGCATACGGGTAGGCGCATTGCAGGACTGTCCGCTGTTTCCGAAGCAGCCATTGACCCCTGAGGTGACGGCTTTCTCCAGATCGACATCGTCCAGCAGGATATTCGCCGATTTACCACCGAGTTCCTGATGCACGCGTTTCACGGAGGGCGCCGCCAGGCGTGCGACTTCCACCCCGGCACGCGTCGAGCCGGTGAATGAAACCATGTCCACTCCGGGGTGAGCTGCCAATGCAGCACCCACGGTTGGCCCGTCGCCATTGATCAGGTTGAACACCCCGGCAGGCACACCCGCTTCATGCATGACTTCGGCAAACAGCACTGCATTGAGAGGGGCTATTTCACTGGGCTTGAGGACCATTGTGCAACCTGCCGCCAGCGCTGGAGCGACTTTGCAGACGATCTGATTGATGGGCCAGTTCCAGGGTGTAATGAGTGCAACGACCCCCACCGGCTCCAGATTGATCAGGGTATTGCCGTTGGTTTTCTGAAACGCGAACGTGTCCAGCGTGCGCAGGAGTTGTTGCAGATGACGCTTGCCGATACCGGCCTGCCAGTCGTAGGCAAGTGCTTTTGGTGCACCGACTTCGGCCATGATGGCTTCGGCAATCTCGTCGTAACGCTGCATGAATACGTCCAGTATCTGCTCGATCAGGACTTTCCTTTCATTGGGCGTCGTGCGGGCAAATGCCGGGAATGCATGGCGTGCCGCGGCGACTGCGGCGTCCACGTCAGCCTGATTGCCCATGGCTATCTGGCTGAAGGGCTGTTCAGTGGCCGGATTGATGACTGCCAGCTGCGAGTCCCCGGCGGGTGCTACCCAGCCACCATTGATATAAAACTTCAGGGCGTTTTCCATAATCAGGCGCGGTCTCGTCGGGAAGAGCAGAAAAGGGCGAGTGAGGATCTTGATCGTTGCAAAACACACACTCGGTCGCTCGCAAGAATAAGCATCAATTTCTGCATCCGGCAACTTACTAATAGTTGCTTCAGGCATAAACTCAGGTCATGTCTAATCTTCGCCGAAAGCTACCCAGTTCAAGTTCTCTGTTCGTCTTTGAAGCGGCTGCGCGGTGTGGCAGCTTCACCCGGGCGGCGGATGAACTGTGCGTCAGCCAGCCAGCGGTCAGCCGGATGCTGTCGCGTCTCGAGGAGCATCTCGGCGTGCAGCTTTTCGAGCGCACGCGGGGCGGTGCGCGACTCACCGAGAGCGGCAGTATTTTGTACCGGCGGGTGCAGGAAGGATTCAGCACCATCGAGTCGGCGATCAGCGAAATTGAATCCCGCGCAACGGGCATCGAAACCGTCACGCTGTCCGTTTCAACGGCGTTCACGACCCACTGGTTGATGCCGCGCATGAGCCGCTTCAGTCAGCGATTTCCCAGTGTGGACATGCGATATCAGCTGATGTCAGGCCGAATCGGCGGGCCTTTGGTGGATGTCGATCTGGGCATGCGCTACATCGATTCAGGCAGCCTGAAAGCCACGGATACACTGGTTGTTCCGGAAATAACCTTGCCCGTCTGCAACCCCCAGTATTTCCAGCAGGTCTTGCAGGATGCAGGCAAAAAACAGCCGCCGACGATGATCTGCATGGACAATCAGGATCGGGACTGGACACTGGAATTTGGCTCGTCCGGGCGCGTGGAAAATGCCCTGATTTTTTCTGACTATGCAGTGGTCGTGCAGGCTGCCTTGCTGGGGCAGGGGATGGCGCTGGGCTGGTTAACGGTCGTCTCGAACAGCCTGGTCAAAGGCGAGTTGGTGCCCGCCGCCGAACAGGTTCATGTCACACAGCGTCGGTGTTGTCTGGTGACTCCAGCGAATCGTCCGGTGCGCCCGGTGGTCGAAAGTGTTCGTGACTGGATCATCGAAGAGATGCGTGCCGACGTCGCAAAAGTGGACGCGCTTTACCCTCATTTGGGGCTGTCGGGACTTCTTCAGTCAGGTCATTGAGATCAGGTGTGCCGCACAACGTGGAAAAACCGTAGGTTATGCTTCAAGGTCCGTGAAAAACGGAATATTTCATGAGGGAAGCACGTTGATAATGAGCCAACCAGCTTGCTCGACCCCATGAATATCCTGCGGAGCGCCCTATGTCATTCAAGCAATTCAAAGCCCTGACGTTCGATGTCGTTGGCACCCTCATTGATTTTGAAGCCGGCATTCTCGCTCATGTTCGTGAAGTGACGGGCGAAGCAGGTAAAGCCCATAGCGATGACGACATTCTCAAAGCCTATCGCGAGGCTCGTGCACAAACCGATTCAGGCTGGTGGCCGGATGATCTGGAGCGCTGCTACCACGTCATCGCCTCGAAACTGGGACTGCCCGACAACGACGAATACGCCAAGGGCCTGAGCCTTGCGGTGAAGAATTTCCCTGCGTTCCCTGATTCGATTGAGGCGCTGAAGCGTCTGCGCAAGCATTTCAAACTGGTTGCGACCACCAACTCGCAGATATGGGCACTGGATCTAATGGCCAAGACATTGGAGGAACCGTTTGATGTGCGGGTGACCGTTGACGACGTGCGTTTCGAAAAGCCTGATCCACAGTTCTTTGCCTACACCCGCGGCGTGCTGGCGACTCAAGGCATCCTGTTCGAAAACATCCTGCACGTTGCACAGAGCCAGTACCACGACATCGGCGTGGCCATGCGTCTGGGCTATCAAACCTGCTGGATCGAACGTCGCTTCGCGCAAAAAGGGACTGGAGGTACGCTTGAGTCCGATCGCGTGGAACCGCATTACCACTTCACTTCGCTGGCGCAATTGGCGGACGCGGTCGAGAAAGAACTGGGCTGACTGACGCTGGGTGACGACTCTGGCGCTCTGGCCTTGCTGCGAGCGCCTTTTCTCTTTTTAGCTGGATGTTCGCCATGACTGTTCAGAGCCTGTGGGCGGCCACTGCCCGGCCTTCTCCCGCATTGCAATCCCTTGAAGGTGATCGCCAGTGCGACGTGGTGATCATCGGTGCCGGTTATACCGGTTTGTCTGCGGCGCACCACATTGCCCTTAGTGGTCGCGAACCATTGATTGTCGAGGCCAATACCTTGGCCTGGGGCGCCAGCGGGCGTAACGGCGGGGTGGTTTCGCCCAAGTTCCGGGTAGGCTTTCCGACGCTTATGGAGCGTTTTGGCCGAGACACGGCCTTGCAGATGTACCGCACCGGTTATGCGGCAGTGGACAGTCTGGTGGAAATGGTCGAAAGCCTTGGCCTGTCCGGGGCGCAGTTGCACATGGGCGGGCACATTGCCGCTGCGCATAACGTTCATGCGTTAGGCGGGCTTGAGTCCACGGCTAACTGGATCAAGCGCGAAACCGGTGGCACCTCGTCGTTGATGATCAGCGCCGAGCAGGTTCGCGAAGCCACCGGGTCAAAGATTTTTACCGGTGGCTTGCTGACGCCCAAAGCAGGCGGCATTCATCCTCTCAATTACGCTCGGGGCATTGCGCAAAGCCTGACTGATCGCGGCGTGAAGTTGTACATCAACAGTCCTGCCAATCAGGTTCGTCATGAGGCGGGCCGCGTCATTGTCATGACCCCTCAAGGGCGAATCAGCGCCCGGCAGGTGATCTACGCCACCAATGGCTATTCCGATCAGACCCGTGTCACCGACACCCTGCATCGACGCCTGATCCCGTTTCGCAGTGCAATCATTGCTACTCAGCCGCTTCCAGCCGATGTACTGGCGCAGATCATGCCGGGGGGGCAGGTGTGTGGGGACACCAAACGCATGTTGCGCTGGTTCAGGGTCGTGGGCGACCGGCTGATTTTTGGTGGCCGTGGTGCCTTCGGCAAGAACGATTCCGAGAGTGCATTCCTTACCTTGCAGCGCAGCATGGGGGAGGTTTTTCCCTTACTGCGTGATTACCAGGTGGATTTCCGCTGGTCTGGCCTGGTCGCCATGACTCTGGACTATCTGCCCCATGCAGGACAACTGGACGAACGCAGTTTCTACGCGATCGGTTACAACGGCGGTGGAGTCGCCATGTCGACGTACATGGGCGGGCAGTTGGCGAAGATGACGGCCGGAGAGAAGGTCGATCTGGGTTTACTTTGCGGCGACAAATTCAATCCCATTCCCATGCACGCATTCCGCGCGCCCGGCGTGCGCCTGGCTGCAGGGTGGCAGCAACTGCTGGATGTGATTGGCCGGTGATTATGGCGCTACGCTGTTTTGCGTCAAACATTGAACCTGTAGGAGCTGCCGAAGGCTGCGATGACGGTGTATCAGAATGAATGCTTCGCAGCCTTCGGCAGCTTGCTACAGAAAAAGCATTCCAGATCGGAGGGTGCAATTTTGTAACTGATTCACAGCATTCAGCACCCTGCGTTATGTAGTGACTGATCTGACGCCCTCCCGGCTAAAGCCGGTCCTACGGATGTGTATGCCCTGTAGGACCGGCTTTAGCCGGGAGAGCGTCATTGTTTGCCAGGAGTAACCGAGTCTTGTGTGTCAAACCGCCCTGACCAGACTCCGCAACGGCACGGTGCTTTTTACCACCGGTGACTTGATCACGATGTAGCTGAAGTACTTCTCGATCCCGATGTTCTTGTCCAGGATCGACTCCATCAATTCCTGGTAGTGCTGAATGCTGCTACACAGGAATCGCACCAGATAATCATAACCGCCGCTGATCAAATGGCATTCCAGCACCTCGTCGATGTTGCGGATGCTGGATTCGAATTTCACGAAATCGCCACGTTTGTGGTCGGAGAGGGTGACTTCGGTGAAGACGGTGACCGAGTTGGCGAACTTGGCCAGATTGACGTGGGCTTCGTAGCCGCTGATGTAACCGGCCGATTCGAGCCGTTTGACCCGCTGTAAGCAAGGACTGGGAGACAGGCCGACAGCTTCGGCGAGGCTGACGTTGGTCATTCGCCCGTCTTTCTGCAATTGGACCAGGATGTTGATGTCGATACGATCGAGCTTCGTTGCCGCGTCCATGGTTCAGTCCTCGCCATTTCAAAATTCAGACTGCTCACCTCAGGCGTGCAGTGCTTTTTGATGCGCGTGGACGAGGTCTGCCAGGCTGGCGTATTCACAGCGCTTGCCATCCAGTGCCTGCGGTGAGTGATTCCACGGCTGGCTATGACCCCGTCGCAATGTACATAGGGGGAAATCCACCCGCTCGTTCCACGGGTCGTCCGCCTCGGTACTACGCACCGGTAACAATTCTGATCGCTCCAGTTCCAGCTGGAGTAACGCGGCATCCAGGCTCGTGTGCCAGTCGCTGTCAACGGGCTCGATGACTGCATCGAACGTTAGCGGCAACCGGTCTGTCAGCGAACTCACATTGATGCCGTGAGGTGGGGCGATCAGTATCAAACGGTAGAACTTGCTCAGGTACTGCAAGGCACCTGGAACATCTTCGAATATGGGCCAGTGATCAGAGGAGCTACTGAAAGCAACACTCTGATCCCAGTCAGGAATGGTATGCAATTGGTGAGCCAGACGTTGGTACAACTGACCGTGAAAGGCGGTCGGGCTGCCCGCTGATCCACTGCTGATCAGCAGGTCGGCGGTACTTCGGTAGGCGCTCAGCAACTGTTCATCACTGATCGCCTGATTGCCTTGCACTGCCAGCGGTCGAAGCCCCTCAAGAATGCCCCGTTCTCGATCAATCAGTGTTCCGAAGGAAAACCCCAATGCCTTGTACTGGGTGACTTTCATGATTCGCTCCTGAGTAACAGCTCTCGGTTCCGTCACGTTCCGCACCCGTGTTCCGAACCCGGCCCGGCGCTGCACCAACAGGCCGGGCCAGGTCTTGCCGCGCGGGTCTCAGCAGGCCGCAGCCAGTGCGGAGTCGAGCATCTGCAAAGCTTCTGCCACCTGCTCTGTGGTGGTCACCAGCGGTGCGAGGAAACGCACCACGTTACGGTGCACCCCACACTTGATCACCAGCAGGCCGGCATGGCGCGCTTCATCAATAACTTTTTGTGCCAGCGCAGCGTCCGGACTTTGCTTGTCGTCGGCTGCCACCATTTCAATTGCCAGCATGAAACCCAGGCCTCTTACATCACCGATACGCGGGTAACGTGTCTGCAAGGCCAGCAAACCTTGATGCAGCTGTGTGGAGAGTTTCGCGCCTTTCCCCAGCAGATCCTGCTCTTTGAAAAGGTCCAGCACCGCCAGCGCCGCCGCACAAGCCACCGCGTTGCCGCCGTACGTGCCGCCCAGTCCGCCCGGTGTCGGCGCATCCATGATGTCGGCACGGCCAACAACGCCGGATAACGGCATGCCGCCCGCGAGGCTTTTTGCAACGGTCACCAGATCAGGTTTGATGCCCGAGTGCTGGAAGCCGAACATCCTGCCGGTACGACCAAAGCCGGTCTGGATTTCATCGAGGATCAGCACGATGCCGTGTTGCGTGCAGCGCGCCCGCAAGGCCTGGAGAAATTCGTTTGAGGCCGCAATAAAACCACCATCGCCCTGAACCGGCTCGATGAGGATAGCCGCAACCCGATCAGGCGCGACGTCGGTGGCAAAGAGTTCATCCAGTTCGGCCAGCGCGTCGTCGCTGCTGATCCCGCGATAAGGATTTGGGTAGGTGGCGTGGTAGATCTCGGCCGGGAGGGGGCCGAAATTCTGTTTGTAGGGCTGGCTCATACCGGTCAGGGTCACGCCCAGCAGGGTCCGGCCATGGAAGCCGCCCCGAAAGGAAATCACCGCCGTGCGATTGGTGTGGCTGCGAGCGATCTTGATCGCGTTTTCCACTGCTTCGGCACCCGAGGTAAACAGGATGCTTTTGTAGTGCTCTTCGCCGCCTATCAGCGTATTCAGGCGTGCGGCGACTTCGATGTAGCTTTCGTAGGCCGCGACCTGAAAACTGGCATGGGAAATTTCACCCACCTGACGCCTTACCGCTTCGACAACCTTAGGATGGTTATGGCCAACGTTGAGTACGCCGATGCCACCGACGAAATCCAGATAGCGCTTGCCGTCCACATCCCACAGCTGGGCGCCTTCGGCGCGCGCCGCAACAACCGGGTGAGCCGTGATGATGCCGCGCGGGATGTGTTGCTCACGCAGGGCGAGCAACCGTTGGGTTTCAGTCAGTGCAGAATTCATCTCAATCTCCGTGATCGCCGGGGTGGCAGGTGATGTGATCAGGATAAGCACTGGCCGGAACCACAAGCACTGAAGTTGCCCGGGCCAGTGCTGTGATCGACTGTTTTAGAGGGAGGTTGCGAAATATTTCACTGTGGGGTGTTGCAAGCAATTTTGGGTGGTTCGTAAATCCCTGTGGGAACAGAGCTTGCTCCTATCAAATAAATGCACTTACCTGACTTTGAGTTTTTATTGTAGATACCGTCTTGACCCTCATCGAGCAAGCGCGATGTCAGGGTCATAGGGTTTCCCCGACTTGAGCACTCCGTACACCAGATGCAACAGCTTGCGCATGGCCGCACATATGATTTCCTTCGGGGCCTTCCCGTTCGCCTTCATGCGTGTTTTGAGGGCCATAAGGACCG